>PFGG01000062.1 GCA_002783405.1 bacterium (Candidatus Blackallbacteria) CG13_big_fil_rev_8_21_14_2_50_49_14
GGAATGAATATCGATGTCTTTCATAAAAATCCAGCCCACCAGCGCAAAGTCCTTGAAAGTTTGAAAGGGATCTTTCGCTCCCGAATCAGTATTGGCAGCAGAACCTTTGACCTGGCAGCAGCAAAGGCAGAGAATCAAGCCGGTGAAGTGGTTGGCTATGTGGTGGAGTGGGCAGATGTAAGCGTTCAATTGGCTGCAGAGAACAAAATCAACCAATTGGTAACAGCGATGATTGCGGGTCAATTGGACAATCGCATCGATGACAACGGACTGACGGGATTTCTTCAAAATATTGCGATTGGTTTAAATAAAATGTTGGATGGCATCACGGCCCCCATCAATGACATTCGCGATGTGGTGGTTCAATTGGGTGAAGGGGATCTGCGGGTCAAAACCTCTGAAGATTACCGGGGCGATTTCTTGCCGATTAAACAGGCCATTGACCAAACGATTAAAAACCTGAACCATGTGCTTTTGCAGGCCAAAGAAACGGCTTCTCAGGTCGCTGTTGCCTCTGAACAATTGGGCATTACCAGCCAGGAGGTGGCCTCCAGTTCACAGCAGCAAAGTTCTGCGATTGAAGAATCCACTTCTTCTCTGGCACAAACGGCAAGTATGATCGATGCCAATACCGAAAATGCCAGCATTGCCCGTCAATTGGTGACAGAAGCAGCCAATACAGCCAGCCAGGGCCAGGGCAAGATGAGCGACATGACCCAATCCATGGCTGAAATTTCACGTTCTTCTGATGATATCGGCAAGATTATCAAGGTCATTGATGAAATCGCCTTTCAAACCAATCTGCTGGCCCTCAATGCGGCAGTGGAAGCAGCGCGGGCTGGCAAATACGGCAAAGGCTTTGCGGTGGTGGCCCAAGAGGTACGCAACCTCGCCGAACGCAGTGCCAAAGCAGCCAAAGAAACCGCAGGCTTGATTGAAGGGGCCACGTATAAAATTAAAAATGGCGTAGATATTGCCCATTCCACTGCCTCTTCGCTTGAAGAAATTGTGCAAAATGTGGTCAAGGTCAAAGATCTGGTCTCTGAAATTGCCGCAGCAAGTGACGAGCAAAACAAGGGCATTCAGGAAATCACCAAAGCCATGAGCCAGATCAATGAGGTTACGCAGGGCTCCAGTCAAAAGAGTATCGAAATGTCGAGCGCGGCTGAAGAACTCAAACGACAGACGGCTTTGTTGAACGAAGCGATTGCCAAATTCAAACTGCAGGAAATCAAGCGCGAAGTCAATTTAGAGGGCTTTCAACTGCCTCCCGGCATGGACATGAATATGCTCTACCAATTGATCGGCATGTTTCAACAACAGCAAGCCCAGAGTGGAAAAACAGACTTACCCATCAAGGGCAATGGCCAGGCAAAACCCCGGCTCCAAGACCCCAAAACCCTTCTGCCACTGGATAAAGATGAACGGGGATATGAAGGATTCTAAATTTAGCCATGCGAAGTGTACAAAGCAAAGAGGTTTGGGTTGTGGATCTGCCTCTTTATGGCGCTGCCTTGAAAACCACACTTTTCAGGGAGGGGGATAACTTCCAGGTGGGGGCTGTGGCCTCTGACCTGGAGGAGATTCGTGGCTTGAAAAAGCAAGCCAAACCAGCCCTGATCCTGCTCAATCCAGAGGTTTTGGGAGCAGAGCTTGAAGCCGGTCTGCATTTTCTCAGGTCTCAAAACCCTGAGACCCCGATTCTGGGGTTTGGAGAAGACAAAAGCAAGGCCGAGCCCTTGGGCTTGGAAGCATATATTTCGAAACCCGCAACTATTTTCGAATTAAATCCGTGGCGTGGCCCAGGCCTGGAATTGCTCGAAACAATTCATCAGCGCTTTGGCCTGGCCCGAAAAATCAAGGTCATGCTGGTCGATGATGCAGCTTTGATGCTGAATATTCTGCATCGGATTCTGGAGTCAGACAAGCGGATAGAAATCATAGCCCAGGTCAGCAATGGCCAGGAGGCCTTGATTCAGCTTCAATACCATCAACCCGACGTGATTCTTTTGGATATAGAAATGCCGATCATGGATGGGTTGAGTTTTCTCAAGCATGCGCGGATCAAATCCCGCAGCAAGATCATCATTCTGTCATCTGTTTCGATGGCAGGATCCAATAAAGCAGCAGAAGCACGCAGGTTAGGAGCCGATGCCGTCATCACCAAACCCTCAGGTGCAATTTCGTTAGATTTGGAAGAGCTTTCAGGCCACCAGATCATCGAAACCATTTACCAGGTATTGCGCCAATAATCCGCAAACGAGGAGCACGGAAGCATGTGGAATATATTTCAAACAGAAGCACTGGAAAAACTACTTGAACTGGAAGAAGCCCTTTTAGACGCCGAAAGCAGAGGGCATAACCCCGAGAATATTTCATCGATGTATCGGGCGGTGCATACCTTCAAGGGGAATGCCCGGATCATGGGCTTGAGCAATCTTGAAAGTCTGGCACACCAGGCCGAAGATTTGATGGGCCTGGTCAGAGACCAGAACCTGGATTTTGATGCCGAGATCGCACAAATTCTCTTTCTGGTGCTGGATCATTTTCGTCTCTTGGTTCAAGAGGTCTGTGAACAGAAACAGGATATTGAGTTGGGAAGCGTTCAAGACCTGTATACCCGTTTAAAAGAAGCTGTAAGTTATTACCAGGAAATGCTCAGTGATTCAGGGTTTGAGGCTTCAGAAGCAAATTCTGAAGCGCTTGAATTTGATCAGGACGATATGTTTCGCAGTATTTACCTTGAAATGATCCACGAAGATCGTCCCCGTTTGGAGCAAGGCCTATCTGCTGCCCAGGATGGCAGTGAATCGGCGAGAGACATGTGCAGGGAAATTCTGGAGGGCTGGCGGTTTGCCACCCAAAATATTGGCATGAACCAGCTCTTGCCCGAATTGGATCAAACACTTGAAAGTTTTAACCAACACGCTTTTTCAGAAGCCCAAAGACATTTGGATGCTTTTTTTGAAAAGATACAAAACCCTGAAAAAATAGAAGATTCATCAACAGATTCTAAATTGGAAGATCCTCCTTCAGCCAAAGCCAATTCTAAAACTGAAAAACCAGCTTCAGAGCAAAGATTTTTTGAAGAGATGGAGACCGAGATCAGCCTGATCAGTGAAGGGATTCAACATCTCCTCAAGGCAGAGCCTACAGATTTGGATCTCTTGGCAGAAGCCCTCGCCAATCTGAAACAAGCCGCTGAAGACCTCCAATATGTTCGCCTTGTCAATATCTGTATCCCCCTCAAAGAAGCCCTGTTTGAACACGAAGACAAAACACCCCTTAAGGAATTGGAATACCAGTTCTTTCAAGAATTAACTGCCATTTATGAATCGCTTTTCAGCCGCTTTGGCGATACGATTGGCAATTCTCCTGTGGAAGCCGTCTTTGAACAATGGCATGCCCATCACCTGCTGCGCCATTTGCAAACCCTCAAGGAACTCTGTGAACCTTTGCAGGATGCGGCTCAGTTTCTGCCCCCTGAAGAACTCACGCAAATGGCACGCATCCTCGATTCGCTTCAGCATGCCTGCCATTTCTATACCCTGCCCGAAGCCGCTGAAATCTGCCTTATTATCCAGGATTGGGTGCTCAGAGCCCGTCAGGATAAGCTCAAACTGCCCCTGCATTTATTCCAAACAACCCTTCAGTTTATGCATGTTCTGAGCGATGAACTGGAGTCTCCCGATGAACAGTTGCTTGAAAAACTTGCGGCCTTTAAAGCCACCCTCCAGAATTTATCCTTTGAATCGGAATCGGGCCCTTCGGTTTCAGATTGGATTCAAGCCCTGAAGTTGAATCCCGCTTTTCGCGAAGTTCTCAGCTCTGAAAATCTCCATCTGCTTGAGGCCTGTGCCAAAAAGAAGATGCACTTTTATCTGCTTCAGCTCAATCTGGGGCGTTACCCCCATTTGAGTGAACCGTTCTACCAATGGCTCAACGATGACCTGATCACACCTGTCACCAATATTACCCTCTATGAGCACAATACCAGCGCTTTTCAATTTTTGATCTGCAGTCTGCTCAATCTCTCTGAAATTCATTTGGGGCTCTCTGCCTTTGACCCCCAGCGCAGTATTCTGGTCGAAGAAATTACAGAGGCTCAGCAGAAACAGGCTGAATCGGGGGCCACTAAAAAAACAACCCCCGCTCCAGGGGCGGCTCCGGTGGCCCAAACCCACCACGCCCTTGAAAACAATCTGCTCAAGGTGGATATTAACAAGGTCAACCGCCTGATGGATTTGGCCGGCGAAATTGGTCTGGCTGCTGGTGGCGTGCTCAACCATGCTGAATTGGACAATCTCAATATGACAGGCTTTCAAATTGCAGCCCAAAACCTCATGACCCTGATTCGTGAATTGCAGGGTGAAACCTCTTCTTTGCGCCTGGTGCCGGTCTCTGTGGTCTTTAAACGCATGGAGCGCTTGATCCGGGATCTGAAGCATACCACCCACAAAAATATTGAACTGGTGATCAGCGGTGAATCGACTGAAATTGACAAAATGATGGCAGACCGCCTCTATGACCCGCTGGTGCATATGATTCGCAATGCTGTGGATCATGGCATTGAATTGCCTGAAGAACGCTTGAAAAAAGGCAAGCCTGCCGCTGGCAGACTGCATCTCAATGCTGTGCACCAGGCCGGTGAGGTGGTGATCAGTCTCAGCGATGACGGACAGGGCCTCAACCGCCAGGCGATTCTGACACGGGCCCGAGAAAATGGCCTGATTCAAGCCGATGAAGAACCTGAAGAAGCTGCTTTGTTTGACTTGATCTTTCAACCCGGTTTTTCGACTGCCAAAACCCTTTCGCAGCTCTCTGGCCGGGGCGTGGGAATGGATGTGGTCAAGCATACCATGACCGAGTTAAGAGGCCGGTATATGGTCAAAAGTGAAGCGGATAAGGGCACCCAGATTTCACTCTATCTGCCCCTGACCTTGGCCTTTATTGAGGGGATGATTATTGAGGTTGGCAATACCTGTTATGCGATTCCGATTGAATCGATCCATGAGGTCTTTAAGGTGCAGATGTCGCAGGTCACCACGCTGTCGACTGAAAAAGCGGAGGTGATTAAAGTGCGCAATGAATTTGTGCCCACCTGCTGGCTTGAAAAATTCTATCAAAGTGATGCCCAATGTCAGTTGAATGCCGACAAGGTGATTGTGGTGACCCAATCCTCACGGGGCAATCTGGCCATTCCCGTAGACCGCTTGGTGGGCAATCAACAGGTGACACTCAAACCCCTTTCGGGCCTGCTGAAGAACATTCGGGCGGGGGCAGGTTATGGGCTCTTAAGCTCAGGAGATGTTGCGATTGTGCTGGATTGTGAACGGCTCTATGCAAGCTAATACTGTACCCGAACGCGATTTAGCGGCTTTACGAGCCCTCAAAGATTGGATAGAAACACATACGGGCATTTACTACAGGCATGAATCACAATATATTCTCTATTGCCGTTTAATTCAGCTCTGCCTGAAACTCAATTTCAAGGGTTTGGAAGCCCTCTTGCAGGAATTGCGCAGTGGACAGAATCCGCAATTGAGTTTGAGCATTGCCCAATATGTTTCCACCACCCATACGCATTTTTTCCGCGAGCCTGAGAGCCTTGATTATTTTGAACAGCACATTCTGCCAGAAATTCGCCAAAACGGCCAGGTCCGTATTTGGAGCACAGCCTCATCAAGTGGTGAAGAGGCCTATTCTTTGGCAATTTGTTTGGCTGAAAAATACGGGTTGCAAACGGTCGTGAACAATTTTCAAATTTTGGGAACAGATATTAACGCCCATGTGATCCGCCATGCGGAACTGGGAATTTACCACAGTGACCGCATGAATGACATCCCCCCCGCGCTGAAAGAAAAATACTTTAAAGCCGTGGGCATGAACCAATACCAAATCCTGCCTGAGCTCCGACAGATTTGTACCTTTCGCAGGTTCAACCTGCAAAGTGAAGAATGGCCGTTTAGGAACAAATTTCATGTTTCATTCTGCAGAAATGTGCTCTACTATTTTCAAAAACAGCAACAGAACCAAGTGATTAATAAAATCTATGACCATATATCCCCTCAGGGTTATTTGATCACGAGCGTTACCGAATCGCTCTCGCAGATGATTACCCCCTGGGTCATGCTCCGGCCTGCGATTTACCAGAAACAGGTTTAAACATGAAACCTGTTCGCCTCTTAATTATTGACGACTCAGCCCTGGTACGCCGGATTTTGCAGGAAGGGCTTTCACAGGACCCTGAAATAGAGATCATTGGTGTGGCCAACGACCCCTATGCGGCGCGGGATATTCTGGTGCGCGAACGCCCTGATGTGGTGACACTGGACATCGAAATGCCGAAAATGGATGGGGTGACCTTTCTCAAAAAATACATGGCGGTGCTGCCCACCCCGACGATTATTCTCTCCTCCTTGACCCAGGCCGGCAAAAAGATCACGATCGAAGCGCTTGAAGCCGGTGCTGTGTATGTGGTGGCCAAACCTGTGGTGGGTCTTTCAGACCAATTGCCAGAAATGCTGGGAGAATTGCGTGAAAAGATCAAGCAGGCAGCCTTGATCCATGTGGCCCAATACGCCCGCAAAGTGCAGAACCAGCCCATGAAACCAGCCCCCATAGAAACCCGGAAAGCCTTTGAAGAATCGACAGACCAGGTCTTGGCCTTGGGAGCCTCGACCGGGGGGGTAGAAGCCCTGGCGCGCATTTTGCCCCTGTTTCCTGCCGCATCCCCCGGCATCGTGATTGTTGAGCATATGCCCTCAGGCTTTACCGCCAGTTTTGCCGAGCGCTTGAACCACTTGTCACAGGTTCGGGTCAAAGAAGCCGAGGATGGGGATCGGATTCGTCCTGGTTTGGCCTTGCTGGCCCCTGGTGGCGAACAGCATTTAACCGTCAAGCGTTCAGGGGGCCAGTATCTGGTGAAATTGGTGCCTGGGGAGAAGGTTTCGGGGCATCGCCCCTCGGTAGATGTCTGTTTTGAATCCTTGGCCCGAGAGGTGGGTAAAAACACCGCCGCAGTCTTGATGACAGGCATGGGGGGAGATGGAGCCCAGGGCCTTTTGAAAATACGTTTGGCGGGGGGGCGAACCTTTGCCCAGAACGCGGAGACCTGTGTGA
>PFGG01000063.1:92-31984 GCA_002783405.1 bacterium (Candidatus Blackallbacteria) CG13_big_fil_rev_8_21_14_2_50_49_14
GACTTGGGGGTATAGGCCATGAAAAACTTTATTCGGAAAACAAATAAACAAAACAAGTGGACAGAAGTTCATCTTGCTCACAAGAACTCTATCCTGGATCGCGCAATTTGTGGAAAGCTTCTTCCCTCACGGCAGGGTGGAAATGAAAGTTGGGTTCCTACTTTTGAACCTGTCACCTGTCGCCCGTGTTTGGCCAAACAACACAAATGGGAACAGGGGGCCGAAGCATGAACTTAATGTTTGAATTTGGTGAGCGTCTCAGAGTGGGCAGAAAAAAATTAGGTCTTACTCAACGCGAAATGTCCGAGAAAATCGGAATCTGCTATAAGACGTTGATTCTTTATGAGTCGGGGAAAAGGTATCCTCAGGTTACTATTCTGCCTGCTCTTGCTGCAATTGGGGTTGACCTTAATTATCTGGTTTTAGGGGCCATTCAGAATGGTTTTTCCTGCCCGTACTGTGGCTGCTTATATGCTGATGATTTCTCTCTAGATAAAACATTCCAGGCATGTTATTTTGTCAAAACCGCGAAATGTGAATCCTGTCATCGACATGTGATCATCGAGTCTGACACCAAGACCATTTATCGTTTGGTTGGAATTGAAGATGAATTAGATTGGCTTGTCCACTGGGTTGTTTCGCTAAAGGGGGAGAAACACAATCTCCTTAAAAAAGTTCTTCTTAAAGAGATTGCGCGACTCGAAGATCTCGCGAGTGAAAATCTTTTAATTAAGGATGGTGATAAGGCATGATTCACACACCTAAACCCTGCCACTGCAACCGTCCCTCCCATTTCTGCGCCTGCCCTAAAAACTGGGCGGCGTGCTCTTCCTGTCAGGCTGAAATAACCTGGGTCAAGACCAAGAACGGGAAAAACATGCCGATCAATGGGCATATCCGCGCAAAGCTCTTTGAGCACGGAACCCATACCCCGCACTGGAGCAGTTGCCCTCAATCAGAGCAGTACCGCAAACGTCAGGCAAAGTTCCAATCCGCAGCGGAAGCGGCAATGCAATTGGAACAGGCTACACGGAAAGCTTCTGCCTATGTTCGGCGCGAAGTCCCAAAGCTGGTGCGCCAGATGGATCTCTTTGCTCAGAACAATCTCGAAGAACTTCATGCCCTGCGCGAAAAACAGATGGGAGGCCCTAAATGAGAGAATCCGTATTTTACCCTACGCCCTACATTGGGGTTTACCAGCATGCCAGCACCCTGCTTTATCACCTGCGCAATCTTCGCACAGGCAGAATCATTCAGCGCTCTTATCCCACAGTTGGAGCGGCCCTTCACGCTCAAAAAATACTTGAAGAAGGGAGCCCTGACCAGCTTAAAATCTTGCCTCCTGAAATCAGGATGCAGCAAGGAGGCTTCGTTTATTCTCCTCAGGCCCGCCATGTCTTTGATACCCCTGAAGAAGCACTGGCCTTTGGTAAACAGTATGAGCGCGAAAGCTTGGATCAATCTATGGATATTCACTTTGGTTTGGATGCCACCATTGAAGCTCTGACTGAAGAACTCAAAGCATTGGATGAATGTATCCGGGGGTGCAGAGCATGAAACCTGATCGCCGCAAGGAACTGGGAATTATCCATGCCGCCAAAAAGCGCTTGGGTCTCGATGATGATTGCTATCGCGATCTGCTCGAAGGTGTAACCGGAAAGCGCAGTGCTGCTGACCTCGACGACAATGAACGCCAGAAGTTGATTGCTGAAATGGAGCGTTTGCAGGGCAAAAAACCGTGGCATAAACCCCGTGTAAACTTGCCCGACGATAAAATCCGCATGGTCAAGAAAATCTATGCCATGTTGGGCGACCGGCCCGTGACATATATCGAAGCCATGCTGAAACACATGTTTGGTGACAAAGCTCCTGATAGGCTTGAATGGGCCACACCTGATCAACTGCATAAGGTTGTGGCGGCTCTGGTTTATGACCAGAAACGGAGAAACACGCGATGAGAATCAAATGCCCCTCTTGTTTTGCTGAATTCGATCTGGCTTCTGCGCTGGATAGCGAAGCTGGGCGTGAATTGATGGTGGTTTTGGCAAAGCTCGAACCCGCAACCTCTCGCCCCCTTGTTTCATACCTGGGCCTGTTTCGCTCTGCCTCACGCGCTCTTTCCTTTGATCGTGCCTTGCGACTGGCTCAAGAAGTTCTGGCTTTGGATTCAGACAAAGCTCGGTTATCCACAGGGCTTGCAAAAGCTGTGGAAATCTTGCGCGAAAAGCAGGCTTCAGGGAACTGGAAACCCATGAACAATCACAACTATCTCAAGCGGGTTCTGGAAGGCTTGCCCTCAGATTCTACTCAAGCTGTGATTACTCCAACCCCCATGCCTGCCCGCCCAACGTATCAAAGTAAAACGGCTGCGGCCCTGTTTGCCCTGGAGGATATTAAAAATGGTTGAACGCCAAGAACCGCCGAAATGGCTGCGTGATGTGGTTTCTGATGGTCTGAAGCATCTCGTTGTTTTGGGGTTGCCTGGTCAGCCCCCGGCAGAAACCATCGGTATGACCGGCAAGGCTTGGATTAAGGCCCTGTGGA
Source organism: bacterium (Candidatus Blackallbacteria) CG13_big_fil_rev_8_21_14_2_50_49_14 (assembly GCA_002783405.1). Lineage (NCBI taxonomy): Bacteria > Candidatus Blackallbacteria > bacterium (Candidatus Blackallbacteria) CG13_big_fil_rev_8_21_14_2_50_49_14. Next base: position 2,637 of record PFGG01000063.1, read on the forward strand.
AATACTCTACCTCATGGGATGAAGCTCAGGACAGACCCCGTCTCGAAGAAGCATTCTTGACCATGCTTCCTGAAGTGGAGCGCTGGCCTGTTCCTAAAGATTTGATTGCAGCCCTGCCCCCACGGCCAGAACCCTTAAAGCTCATGGCTCCCAAAATGACCGAAGAGCAACGCCTCTTCAATATTGAGCAAGTTCAGAAAATTAAAGCCTCACTGGCAGATTTTTTCAAAATGCCAGCGCCTGCAAAGGATAAAAGATAATGGAACAGCCCTCTCTTTTCCCGCTTGAAGAATATACAAAATTGCCACAAATATCTGAAGATCAAATTGGTGTTCTTGAGTTTGAATTGGGCAAAGAAAACGCTCTGACAATTATCAAGGCTCTTGGTGGTCTATCTATCAAAGTCCCTCGTCAGCCAAACGGGACAGATTATGAATTCTTTGAGCAAAAGCTTGGTCTGGAATTGGCTCGACTTCTTGTATTGAAGTTTGGTGGTGAAGAGATTTATATTGTTCGTAATCGCGCCAAAGAAGCCAGGTCTATACACAGAGAGGCTATACAAATTTTTCGCAATTTTGTTTCACAAGGAAACTCACGTCGTAGGGCGGTGCATCTAACAGCATTACAACTCGGTAGAAGTGCGCGAAATATCTATTACATTCTCGATGAATACAAGGTTTAAGAACCGAAAACACACTCAGTTTGATTTAGTTCACCACGACTTAACCCCTTCATTTTTGGCATTCTCAATCCAGGAGGATGCCATCATGCCCAAACTTTCACCCAATTTCTATCTTTCTGAATTAACAGTTTCTCAGACTGCTGCCCGTCAGAATATTTCAAATGAACCCGGTGCGGCGCATATCGCCAATCTGGAGCGCCTCTGCAAAACGGCCCTTCAGCCCCTACGCGATAAACTGGCCCGCCCCGTGCTGATCACCAGCGGGTACCGTTCCCCGGCTCTGAATCGGGTCATCGGAGGGTCAACTACCTCAGCGCACATGGACGGACGCGCCGCAGATATTCACGTTCAAGGCATGTCTTCCTCTCAGCTTATGCGGTATATCCATGCTATGAATCTGCCTGTCGATCAGGTGATTGATGAATTCGGCTCCTGGGTGCATGTTGGCATTGCTCAGGCAGGTGCTAATCCGCGCCGTCAGTATTTGATCGCCCGTTATTATAGCGGCAGAGTCTCTTACGACCTGGCTAAATTTTGATGCGTAAAGTTCAGTTTTATTTGGGGAATCGGGGCTGGCATTACATGGTGGGTGATTTCACCAGTCAGCCCTTTCCCTCTCAGCAAATGGCCTTTGAGGCCTATCATATCGCATTCACAGATCGGAGACCTCATGGAAAATAATCAGCCTGTACAGGAACAGCCTAAAAAGCCCTGGTATACCTCAAAGACCCTGATCTTTAACGCCCTGGCCGCTGGCCTAACTGCCCTTGAAGCCAGTACAGGGATGCTAAAGCCTCTGGTGGGTGAAAACTTCTACCTGATTATGGCGGGTGTTTTGCCTGTCGTGAATGCTGTTCTGCGGGTGGTTACGACTCAGCCCCTTGGCAATACAGGTGGTGAGCCATGACATTAACGCTTGAGTGGGGGCAGGTCGCTTGGGCTTCAGGTTTGGCTGTGGCCTGGTCTGCTCTTTTGATTGGAGTGATTCAGCGTCTTGTTTCAAAGGTTTTTTCAAGCTTTGAAAAAAAGGTCGCCGAAGAAAATAAGCAGTTCATAGCGCAACTTGAAGCAAACCGCTTGGAGCTTCAGCGTGTGGAGGCTGAATTCAGAAAACTCCTGGTTGAATTGCCCATTCAGTACCAGCGCCGTGATGACACAATCAGAGACCAGACGGTGCTGAATGCCAAGCTAGACAAGGTTTATGAAATTATGCTGGAGTTGAAACGAAATGCCTGACATTATGGATATTGCCCGTGCCGAGCGCGAAACCCTGCGCTGGATTATTTTGTCTGCCCTGTGGCATGCCCGGCCCTATGGGTGCAGCGAGTACCTGATTCTGCGTACCGCTCAAGACGTGCCTCTGCGCGTTACCCAAGATCAGGTCAGGCAAGAAATGCACTACCTCAAGGGCCGTCACCTGATTGAAGTCAATGACAATCAGCCTCTCTGGCACGCAACCATTACCCCCGATGGCGAAGATCTGGTGGATTATCGTTCTGATTGTCCTGCCGGTATTGCCCGCCCCCCAAAGTGGTAAACATGGCGAAACCCTCAAAGATTGCAATCATGCCTTCCGAAGTGCGCGAATGGCTTGAAAAAGCTTTGATAGATCGTGGCTTCTCTGGCTACAAAGAACTTGAGGCCCTGATGAAAGACAAGGGCTTTGATATCTCTCATGCGGCTATTCATCGCCATGGGCAAAAGCTTGAGCGCCGTTTAAGTGCAATCAAGGCCAGTACAGAGGCTGCTCGTATGATTGCTCAATCCGCCCCTGATGATGCCGATCACCGCTCTGCTGCCGTCATTTCATTGGTGCAGACAGAACTCTTTGAAGCCCTGCTCAATTTGCAGGATGCCGAAGATGCCGATCCTGGCGAACGGGTCAAACTGCTTTCAGGTGCGGCCAGAGCCATTTCTGAAGCCAGTCGTGCCAGTGTCAGTCAAAAACGCTGGGAAGATGAAGTTAAGTCCAAACTCTCTGCGCTCGAAGCCCAGGCTCAAGAACAGACCAAAGGCAAAAAACGCTTAGATCCAGAAACCCTTCGCGCAGTCAGAGAGGCCCTGTATGGGGTCTGATGGGCCTGTTCTCTATCCTTATCAGCAGCGCTATCTGAAAGACGATTCCCGCTTTAAAGTCGGGATGTTTTCGCGTCAATGCGGTAAAACATTTACCACAACACTTGAATCGGTTTTGGATTGCTTGGAGGGAGAATCTGAGGGGAGACCCCGACGCTGGACGATCCTCTCCGTTTCAGAAGACCGCGCCAAAGATGCGATAGACAACGGGGTTAAACTGCATTTGAATGCCTTTCAAATGGCCTTTGAATACCTCGAAGAAGAATTCAGCAAAGAAGACAAAGCTTATGAGGTGCGGCTTCCTGGTGGTTCCAGGATACGGGCTATTGCAGCCAATCCGCGCACTGCACGCGGCATGACAGAAAACCTGATTCTGGATGAATTTGCTCACCATCAAGACAGCCGTGCCATCTGGACAGCCCTTTTCCCGGTGATTTCCAAACCTGGCCTAAAACTGCGCGTCATTTCTACGCCCAACGGCAAGGGCAATAAATTTTATGAAATCATGACCTCAGACAAAATGGGCTTTACCCGACACATTACAGATATTTATCAGGCGGTCGCTGATGGGTTGCCTCGCAATATTGAAGAGCTTAAAGCGGGCCTGAATGACCCTGATGCTTGGGCACAGGAATTTGAATGTAAGTTTATCGACGCGGCCACAGCTTGGCTGACCTATGACCTGATTGATAGTTGTGAAGACCCTTATGCTGGAATTCCAGATCTTTATGCCGGAGGCTATTGCTACCTGGGGGTAGACTTTGGCCGTGAGCGCGATTTAACCACAATGTATCTGCTCGAAAATGTCGGGGATGTGCTCTGGCTGCGTGAGTATCGCGAACTCTTCAGAACCCCCTGGCATCAGCAAAAAGAAGTCATCAATGAATTGTTCAGAAAATACCGGATTCTCAGGGCTGCCATGGATTCAACGGGAATGGGCAGTGAGCCTGTTGAATGGGCGAAATACCAGCACGGACACAGCAGAGTAGAAGCTGTGAATTTTAGTGGTGAGCGCAAATTGAATATCGCGACGGTACTCAAAACCCGTATGGAAGACCGTCTGATTAGAATTCCCCATGTACAAGCCTTGCGTGATGACTTACATTCAGTCACCAAAACCATTGGCCCCACTGGAAGCCCTCGCTTATCTGCCGGTCGGGCAAATGGCAGTCACGCGGATAGATTCTGGGCTCTGGCTCTGGCCTGTGCTGCCGCAGATACCGAAGCTCCACCAGATTACAGTCAGATACAGACAACAGGCCAAACAGAAAAAGATCTCCCTCTGCGTACCTGGGGGAGCATTTCAGGAGTAAATTATTGTGGATACTAAAAAACCAAACCTGATTGAAATTGCGACGACAAACGACGGGAGAGATATTACCCGTGGTTATACTGAAGCCCTGCCCTATTTGACTCCTTCAGACAAAGTGTTGACCCAAGCTGGTGGCTTGCAGGGATATGAAGAACTGCTCAGAGATGATCAGGTATCTGCCTGTTTTTCGCAACGCCGCAATGCTGTACTTTCCCGTCCCTGGGATGTGGTTCCAGGTGGAACAAAACGACAGGACAAAGCCGCCGCTGAATTGGTTGAAGCAACCCTGAAAAACCTTGAATTCGATACCATCACCGATCACATGCTTTATGCCCGTTTTTATGGCTATGCTGTGGCAGAGGTCATGTGGGAGATTGAAAACAGCCAGGTCAAACTTTCAGACATTCGCGTGCGTGATCGTCGCCGCTTTGTCTTTGCCCCGGATAACAGTTTGCTGCTTTTAACCAGTCACAATGTCATGGGTGAGGCCCTGCCAGAGCGTAAATTCTGGACGGCTTCAGTGGGGGCCTCTCATCATGATGAGCCCTATGGTCTGGGCTTGGGTCACTCACTCTATTGGCCCGTCTGGTTCAAACGTCAAGGGGCAAAGTTTTGGGCGCGATTCATGGAAAAGTTTGCAGCTCCAACCACAGTTGGCACATTCCCCAACGGAACCGATCAGGCAGAGCGTTCTATGCTCTTGGGGGCAGTTCAGGCTGCGGCCACTGATGCCGGGATTATCGTGCCCGAAGGTGTAAAAATTGAACTGCTCGAAGCCAGTCGTGGCGGGAATGCCTCTTATGAGCAGTGGCTTCATTATTGGGACAGCGCCATTGCAAAGGTTATTCTGGGTCAGACCATGACCACAGAAGACGGAAGCAGCTATTCTCAAGCGACTGTGCATTATGACGTGCGCCAAGACCTTGTGAAAGCTGATGCTGATCTGGTCTGCCAGAGTGCAAATAACTCCTGGGTGCGTTGGTTGATTGATTTCAATCTGCCCGGTGCAGCCTACCCAACACTTTGGCGCGACATGGAAGATGCCGAAGACCTGAAATCCAGATCAGAGCGAGACAAAGCCCTCTTTGACATGGGATACAGACTCACACCTAAAGCCCTTAAAGAAGTGTATGGGGACGATTATGAACCCATTAAACCCGAACCATCCACAACAGGCGAAGCTGAAAAACTTAAGGGAAAGACAAGCGCTGAACAAAAACGCGAACTTAAGATTGGTTTTCAGATGCCAGAGCTGGCCGAGGGAGACAAAACTGAATTACCCCCAACCCCCGTCGAACCTCTTACCCAGACCCTGGATGAACAGACTGCCCCGATCTGGAAAAAGATTCTGGCCCATATCCAGAATCTGGTGGACACTGCCCCTGACCTACCCAGCCTGCGCGATGCCCTTTTGAATGCCTATGCAGATCTGCCTGGTGATGAACTGGGTGAAATTATGGGGCTGGCCCTCATGACGGCTGAACTGGCGGGTCGCTTTGATGTCGAGCAGGAGAATGATAATGAAGCCTGAGTCTGAAAAAATCCTTTTTAGAAGTGGCCCACGATCAAAATCTCATTTCGTGCCCAATGGTATAGGTAAGGCTTTGTGCGGTGCAAAAGCAAAAAATTGGCAAAAGGTAGAGATTCCCTCATACCCTAAATGGATCAGTCTTTGCGTAGAATGCGATGGCTTGAGTAAGGAATCTGAAAATGCCTGAACCATCTATCTCAGGCGTCTTTCGAGAGCCTTTCCAGGAGCAAGTCGCTTTCTTCCGGCAGAAGTTGGGCAATCAAGTACCCACAGAACGCTGGACAGACATGCAGAAAGAGGCACATGATCGGGGCTTTATCGTGGCAGGCGCTGCCAAAGCAGATTTACTCGCTGACCTGGCTGCCTCTGTAGATAAAGCGATCAGTCAGGGAACAAGTCTGGATGCCTTTCGCAAAGATTTCAGAAGCATTGCTGCCAAGCATGGCTGGGATTATCGCGGGGAGTTTAACTGGCGCACAAAGGTCATTTACCAGACCAATATGCTGACCAGTTATTCAGCTGGCCGTCTGGCTCAACTGCGTGAGGCAGGCTTCACGCACTGGGAATACATTCACAGCAAAGCCGTGGCTCACCCTCGCAAACAACACCAAGCCTGGGATGGTTTGGTGCTCCCTGCTGATGATCCCTTCTGGAACGCCCACTACCCGCCCAATGGCTGGGGCTGTCAGTGTCGGGTCAAAGGCAAGAATAATCCCTCAGACATTGGCCAGGCCCCTGATGTGGAAATTGACCCCAAAACAGGTGAACCCTTCGGCATAGACAAAGGCTGGGGGTACATGCCTGGGAATACCGTCAGTGATACAGTTCGCGCCATGGGAGAAAAAACGGTGCAATGGGATACCACAATTGTCAAAGCCTATATGGAAAATTTGCCAGAAGGTATTAAAGACCAGTTTGCCCGTTCATATCGTGATTTACCTTCGACGGCAGATGCTGCCAGACAATACGCAAAGCGAGTATTTGAAAAACGTCCTAATTACCAAGAATTTCAAACATTGGGGCTGATAGAATCCAAAGATGCTCAGATGATCCGTGGCTGGACATTTAAGGAAACAGCAGAAGAGCTGGCTGCTAGAAATAGAAAACGCATCAAGCACGGTAAGCCGCCAATAGAGAATCCATTTGAGATGAAAAATGTGGATATTAAAGGCTTTGATTTTGCCTTGAACAAGTCTGCATTGAATCACATTCGTGATAGACATGGTGTTGCGGGGCAAGATGTGGTTGGTGAAATGGTGAATAGCCAAAAGCCTGTTGAACCCGATGATTTCAAGATAATTCCCGAAGTATTAAACTCACCTGACATTATTGAAAACAGGGGAGCAACAGATATTGGTGGAGGCACACCTTTTCTTGCCTATAAAAAAGCAATTGGGAATCAAACCTATGTTGTTCTATTTGAGGTTTTGGGGAAAAAGCGAATGCTCTCGATGAAAAGTTTTTTCATTTATCAGAGAAAGTCTTAGCAGGAGGTCTGCGACGGATTCATGCAATTTCACTTGCCTTCTCCATACGTCCGAAAGCGATTTCGCAGTAATCCCCTGCTACATTTATTATACAACAGGGCTCCCCATGCCTGATATAGAACAGAGGCTCTTTCCCGATGAAGTCACTGAGCTGGTTTATCATTTCCAGCGCCAAACTGGCAATTACAATATCGAAGCCTTTCTCTCTTTTACAAATCCCAATCTCTGGCTGATTGGTCAGGAAATCGAAGGTGTCGGAATTCATGTGATCGCCCAGTATGAAAAGTTTGATCTTCAGCTCAATGTCATTAAGGGTGAGGACTTTTTCTGATGCAGTTCGATATCAAGCTGGATGACTCAACCGTCCTGAATACCCTGCTCCGATTGAAGGAAAAGTCAGGCAATCTTCGGCCTGTTATGAAAGAGATCGGCGAAGAGATGCTCGAAAGTGTCAAGAAGCGCTTTGAAACCAGCACAGGCCCAGACGGCCAAAAGTGGGCAGCCAACAAAGACAGTACACTTCTGAAGATGCTTAACAAGACCAAGGGGAACTTTAAAAAGAAAGGCGGTCTGACCAAGAAAGGCCAAGGCCGCGCTTCTGGGAAAAAGCCCCTGATTGGCGAAAGCAAATCCCTCTCTGGAACCATTCATTACCGGGCCACTTCACAAGAGCTGAAGATCGGCTCTGGCATGATTTATTCCCGTGTGCAGCATTTCGGAGCATCCCAGGGAGCTTTTGGTAAAACCAAGCGCGGGGCTCCGATTCCCTGGGGTAATATTCCAGGTCGGCCCTATCTTGGTTTTTCGGATGAAGACAGATCTGTTATTTTGCAGACAATTGAAAAATACTTGAAGGCGTGAAGCTTGATTTTTTAAATATCTTCAAAAATATTCAGTTGTTTAGTAAAGCCTTCAGGTAAAAATGGAGGATAAAAAACCCCTATAATTGAAAATGGGTTTGGGCGGTTAAGCAGATGATTGTTAAATACTGTACCCATGTAAAAGTAAATATCTTTTTTTATAAAATCATCAAAGTATCTCTGTTTGACCTTTTGGCACGCTTCTTCATCTGTCTGCGTGCTCTTTCGACTCTTCCAATACAGCATGCCTGTTTCCCAGTCAGTAATAATCAGATTACTAATCTTACCTTTGGAATCCTTAAACTTGTACTTAAAAGTAAAAGGTAGCTTGTCCACAACTTTAAATGGGCTTGATTTTAAATTGCCTCCAACATCATCAAAGAGAGAAAGTTGATTTTCAAGTTCATAGACTTTCCCTTTATTCCATGTTCTGTCATCAGGTTTCCAGGTAAAATCTAAAATTTCAGTAGGCTTAAACATTGCCAAAGAAATGGGGACTGGGTTACTGTCTCGCTTAGAATCAGCAATCAATTCGTCTAAGCTATCGTAAATTCGCACTTTATCAATAGTCAACGCACGTCGTTTAGACCATCCAGGGTCTTTAGCTGTTGGTATTTTGGGGCTTACTTTTATTTGGTTAATATCTATCGGCTGAAAGCTTTCGACCCGGAAATCTTTCTTCGTATCTCGCCGTATCGCTCTTACGTCAACCCATGAATATTTTGGATAACGTTTATCAAAATCTTCGATTTGCCTAAAAGGGATAGGATAGAGCCTTATCCATTTCCCATCATCTGTTATGCCAGCAGTACAAACTGTTTCCGCATACTTCGTGGACAATGTTGGATATGTTTTTACTGTAATTAAAACCTTTAAATCCTGAGGGTTTGGGTCAAAGTAGTCAGTCATAAATTTATTACATTAATCTCCTTATTCGCTTGAATAACGTTTATTAATCTTCCACGATGACAATTACAGGATTTATGCTCAAAGCACATTAATGCTATCCGTTTTTTGTTTTCAAATAAGTGCAATATTGGCGGTAATAAATTGGTCGAGTTATTACTTATTGTGGCTTCGTATTCATTGAAGAGCTGATTCCAATCTCCAGTTTCTTGAACAATTTTCCTTTTTTCAGATTCAATTCCCAATTCTGGATGGTGACTATACGTAATCGAAACTGACTCAAGTGTTTTGCAAAGCTCAGATTTTTTAAAGCCAAATTTCATACTGTAGGCATTTTTTCTTACATCGCATAAATGTTGGATGTCATTCTTTAAAAGAATTTGTACAAATGCGTCTAACGACAAACCCTCATAACCGATAGTGTAAATAGCAGATAAATCAGACTTTGGTTTAAATGCTTGTATTTTTTTTACCTCAGGCTCGGTCAGTAGTTGTGAGGCTATTTCACTGTTTACAGCATATTCTGGATACTCATTGTAAGTGTGTTTAATGAGTTCTGATTCTTGCAGGTTAGCAAAATTAATCGCGAGATCGTTCATCAAACGGCGGTCAACTGGTGTTAGTTCAGGGATCTCATGTGTGATTAACTTCCACACAGATGGTTGCGCTGATTTGTATAATAGCCCGTTCTTTTCTAGGTTAAGTAAATCTGACTTTATGACGAATGAATATGCACCAAACCGATGCGGAACGAAGTCATAATGAGGTTTGTTTAATTTTGGAGATAAAATGAACATAAGCTTTTGAACTTGTCTGGATGTCAGAGCGTTGCCAAAAGTCTGGATTAAGTTCAAAAGTAATTTACGTCTGTAGTACATAGTGCCTCAAAATTTAGTGCTTGTTTATTAGTTTCTTTCATCATTAAATAATTTGCAAGCAATATCTGTGAGAATATCTCATTGATACAAATAACATTTAAACCCATTTGAAAGCTGTTTAAATTTTGTTTTACACCCATCAGTGGTATGTTGATACTAAACCACAACCACACCGGCCTTAAAATCGATTCTACAGCGTCTCGCTAAATTTGTTTCAGGCAAAGCCTGAAATACATCTTTCAGTGTCAATGACCCACTGTTTTCAGAGCTGTGCAAAAAGTGGGGTTCAGAGCTTATCGAGTTTGGCGGAGAGCCCGACCATGTGCATATTCTGTTTACCACCAACCCCAAAGTACAACCCTCCAAACTGGTCAATAACTTTAAATCTGTCAGCAGCCGAATGGTACGCCAAGCGTATGCAGAACACCTCAAACGCTTTTACTGGAAGCCGTTGTTTTGGACAGACAGCTATTGCATTCTGACCACTGGCGGGGCAACCATCGAAACCATCAAGCGCTACATCGAAAATCAAGGTATTGACGTCTGATAGGTGGTTAGCTCAGGTCTTACGACCTGACACGCCTTCCTCCCCGGCCCAGCAAGCTAGGGCACGGGGAATCCAGGCGTGAGAATCAGTGTGAACTATGTCACCACGACGCTGCCTTGCTTTCAGCCCTATGCTAAGGGCATGATTAAGCAAACTCAAACATCACCCGGCACCCTACGCAATGCTTGGATTCACGCCCTCAAGGCGGGAACCTGGGCAGGGCTGTCAGGGTCTGTTTCCATTTCTCCTGTTGACCTGGCGCAAATCGCCCAGAGCTATAACCCCTCCCTACACGAAGCCCCTGTGGTCTTGGGACACCCCGCCACAGATGACCCAGCCTTTGGGTGGGTTCGCTCTGCTGAATTGCGCTCTGATGGTCTCTGGCTGGAAACAGGGCTGGTGCCTGAGCTTGCGGATATGTTCGATCGCGAATTGTACAAAAAGGTCAGTGTTTCGCTTTATCCCCCCGACAGCCCTGCGAACCCGATGCCTGGGAGTTATTACCTCAAGCACTTGGGTTTCTTAGGGGCACAGCCCCCTGCGGTCAAAGGTTTGAAGGGTGTGATTTATAACAGCGAGGACACTGACCATATCACCATTGAATTTATGGAGGCCCGCATGGGTGACGAAAACAAAGACCCTGCCGTAGCTTTGGCTGAAAAGCAAACCGCTATTCTCTTGCAGGAACAAAAGGTAACTGACCGTGAAAAGACAGTTGACCTGGCTGAAAAAGATCTGGCACGGCGCGAACGCGAATTCCGCCGCAAAGAATGGAAGCAAACGCTTCAAACCCACATCCAGGCGGGTCGCCTATTGCCTGCTCAGGAGTCCTTTGCGCTGGCCTTGATGGAATCCCTTGAGGGCAAAACCGTCGATCTGGGCGAAGGAGACAAGCCTTTGCTGGATGGGTTCCAAAATTTTCTCTCTGCTCTGCCTGTTCAGGTTCCTCTGGGTGAAAAAGCTGCTGGTGAAAAATTGCCTGCCGCTCCTGCGGTCAGCTTTGCTGCGCCCTCAGAGTACGAAGTTAATTCTGAGCGTCTGGCATTGCACGCCCAAGTAAAAGCTTGGATGGCAAAGAATCCAGGCAAGACCTATGTCGAAGCTATTCAAGCCATTGAAGGAGGCGCAAGCTAAATGTCAGCACAGTTCAGAAGCGTTTTAACGCTGAGTATTCTTGCGACTGCCGGTTTAACCGGCAATCGTTTGGTCTCTCCGACAGGAGGGCTGCCGACCGCAGGCGGAAATACCTTGGGGGTTGCCGGTATGGACACTTCTTCAGGTCAGACCGCTCCGGTGATTGCAATGGGCACAGCTCCGATTGAAGCCTCTGCCGCTATCGCTGAAGGGGCAGAAGTAGAAGCTCTGGCCGATGGCCGGATTGTCACCAAGTCTACGGGTGTAACCGTGGGCCGTACTTTGCAGGCCGCCACGGCTGCCGGGCAAGTCATTGAAGTTCTGCTGATTCCCAACTAAAGAAAAACCAAGGAGAAAAACCAATGGCTCAAATGAACACAGCCCAGGCCCGTGTCGTCGATCCCGTTCTGACTGAAGTGGCCCGTGGGTACCGCAATGCCGAACATGTCGGCTTAAATCTTTTCCCTTATGTGCCTGTCGGTCAGCGGGGTGGGAAGGTCGTTGAATTTGGCAAAGAAGCTTTCAAGCTCTACCGCACAGCTCGCGCTCCCGGTGGGAATGTCGGTTCAGTAGATTTTGCTTATTCCAATACCCCCTATGCCCTTGAACAACACGCTCTGAATGGAAAAGTCCCTGTTGAATTACTCGAAGATGCGAAAGCTATTCCAGGTATTGACTTAGGCAAGATTGCCGTCAGCCAGGTCATGGATATTATTCACCTGCGTCTGGAGTACCAACAGGCCCAACTGGCCCGCAATGCGGCCTCCTATGCTGCCAGCAATAAGGTTACGCTCTCTGGAACATCGCAGTGGAGTGATGCCAGCTCGAAACCCTCTTCAGACATTGAAACTGCCCGTGAAGCAATTCGCACAAAGACAGGGCTTTATCCCAATGTCGCAATCATTTCAGCAGCTGTTTTCTCAGTCCTGAAAACCCATCCGCAGATCATTGATCGGATTAAGTACACGGGTCGGGATTCCGTAACCGCTCAAATGCTGGCCGCGCTCTGGGATATTGACCAGGTGCATGTCGGCAAGGCTGTTTATGCCGATGAATCAGGCGCGTTCACCGATGTTTGGGGCAAAGATGTGGTGCTGGCCTACGCTGCCCCCGCCTCTCTGGCTGCCATGGGCTCACCGTCCTACGCGTACACTTACCGTCTGCGCAATTACCCGGTGGCCGAAGAGGCCAATTACAGCAAGAATGATCGTTCTTGGTATTACCCCGTGATTGACGAGGTTTCCCCCGTCATTGCCGGTGCTGATGCCGGATACCTGATCACGAACGCGGTGGCTTAGGTCTGTGAAAATCAAGACGGTCACACCGATTAAACATGACGGGGAGATGATTCCGCAGGATACCCTGCTGGATCTCCCCGCTGAACAGGCCCAGCCCCTGATTGATGCCGGGGCTGCGCTTGCGGTGGATTTAAACGGGGTTAAAACACCCCCTAAATCCTCTAAAAAGGCCGGGTGAAAATGGACTACGCCACACCCGCCGAATTGATTGCCGCTGCCCCTGAGAATCTGGTCGCCAACCTGACAGGCACAGATACCCCGGATACCGTGGCAATCCAGCGAGCATTGAATGATGCCTTTGCTGAAATCGACGGGTATCTGGCCGGTCGCTATGTATTACCGCTGGCCTCAGTGCCCCCTGTCCTGAGGCGGGTCGCGATAGATATTGCCATGTACAGGCTTCAAAATCTGCGTGGTTTCGGAGACCTTGAAGATTCTCGCAAGCGCTATGAGGATGCTATTGCATACCTGAAGATGCTGGCCAAAGGCGAAGTCAGTCTGGGTCTGTCAACCGCAGATACGGGCAGTGCCGCCCCGACCGGCATTGCCTATTCAGCCCCTGATTCCATCATGACGAATCTGGGGTACTGAGCATGTCCTGGGAGCTGGATATTGAGACCGCCATCGTAGACCGGCTGAAAATTGCTCTGTCGCCGCTGCCGGTTGAAGCTCTCCCAGAGAAACAGTGGAACTTTACCCATCCTATTGGGGCTGCTTTGGTGGTCTTTACTGGGGCCGATCCCGGCCCCGGAATCGATCTCTTCACCACAGCCCAGCCCGTCACGCTGAGCTATGAATTGGTCTTGTTCTCTCGCTCGCTGCGCTCTGGAACAGGACTTTATTCGCTGCTCGAAGCCAGCCGTAAAGCATTGCTGGGTTGGGTGCCCCCTGATTCTGGTCTGACTCCCTTCCGTATTGGCCGGGTCACGAATCACGGTCAGGAAGAAGGGGCTTGGAGCATGAGCATTATCCTGAACACGCAAGCGGTTTGGGTGGATGATGCAGAGCCCGTAATCGGGCCGCTTTTGAAACTATTAACTTTCGATGAGGTTTGACCATGACCACTTATACCTACAACGGCCCGCCCTCTGGGGTCACATTGGCAGACGGGAGCGAAGTCCTGTTTTACCCCGGCCAGAAATATGGCTTGCCTGAAGACAATGAATACGTCCAGGCACTGGTAAGCCAGCGGCGACTTGTTCCTGAGCCATCCCAGCCCAAAACCAGCAAAAGCAAAGGAGAAAAAGCCTAATGGCTGTCAATTACCTTCACGGGGTCGAAACCATCGAGGTGGACAAAGGCCCCCGCCCCATCCGAACCGTTAAAACTGCTGTGGTGGGCCTGATTGGCTCTGCCCCAATGGGTGCAGTCAATACGCCGACAGTGGTGCTCTCTGACCGGGATGCTGCTGCTTTTGGCCCTCAGACCCCTAACTTTACCATTCCCCAAGCTCTGAATGCGATCTTCGACCAAGGCTATGGCACGGTGATCGTGATTAATGTGCTTGACCCTGCTGTGCATAAAACCGCTGTGGCTGCTGAAGCTCAAACCTTCGGTACCGATGGCACCTTGAGCCTTGCGCATCCACATATCGCCAATCTGGTTTTGAAGAATACTGGCGGGACGGTCACCTATGTCAAAGATACAGACTATTCAGTTGACCCTGTGACCGGGAAAGTCACCCGAATTCCGACAGGTGATATTACCGCAGGTCAAGCCATTGAAGCGGATTATGACTATGCCGATCCTACCAAAGTATTGGCCTCGGATATTATCGGCGGCACTTCTGTGGGGGGGCAGCGTTCAGGCATCCAGGCCCTGGATGACACGTATAACCTCTTCGGCTATTTCGCCAAGATTCTAATCTCACCCGTGTTCTGCACTCAGAACAGTGTTGCAGTTGAGCTGATTGCAATGGCGCAAAAGCTCAAAGCCATTGCCCTGATCGATGCTCCAATCGGCACGACACCCGCCCAAGCCATTGCAGGGCGCGGTCCTGCGGGCACGATTAACTTCAATACCAGCTCAGAGCGGGCTTATCTCTGCTATCCCCATCTCAAAGTTTACGATACCGTGCTCAATGCCGAACGTCTGGAACCCTACAGCCAGCGTCTGGCAGGAGTCATGTGTCGACGTGATGTTGAAAATGGCTATTGGTGGTCTCCCTCCAATCTGGAAATCCTGGGCATCACAGGCTCTGAATTCCCAATCTCTGCCCGCGTGAACGATCCCAATACTGAAGCCAACCAGCTCAACGAAGCCGGAATCTGTACGGTCTTTAACAGCTTTGGAACGGGTCTGCGCACTTGGGGTAATCGAAGTGCCGCATGGCCTTCAGTCACCAGCCCCAAAAACTTCGTTTCTGTGCGCCGTACCGCTGATGTTCTGCATGAATCCATCGAGTTTTCAATGCTCCAGTTCATTGATTACCCGATTGACGATGTTCTGATTGATGCCATCATTCAGAGCGCCAATGCCTTTGTCCGTACTCTGATCGGACGTGGAGCGATTGTAGACGGTGAAGTAACCTACGATCCCGCCAAGAATCCCCCCACAGAGATTGCCTTGGGCCATCTCACCTTTGATGTGACCTTCATTCCGCCGACCCCGGCAGAACGCATCACCTTTGAATCCTTCCTCGACATCAATTTGCTGGCTGGCCTTGGGGCCGCAGCGTAAAAGGAGCAAACCATGTCTAAAATTGCGATCAACCGCCTGACCAATGCCAATGTCTTCTTTGAGGGGAATAGTCTGCTGGGTCGGGTTGAAGAAATCACCTTACCTGAAATTAAGGTGAAAACAGCAGAGCACAAAGCACTGGGAATGGTTGGGAGCATTGAAGCCTTCGCTGGCTTTGAGAAGCTCGAAGGCAAGATCAAATGGTCAAGCCTTTACCCCGATGCCATGAAGAAAACAGCCAATCCCTTCAAGTCTGTGCAGATTCAGGTGCGTGGTTCACTGGAATCCTGGACAGGTCAAGGCCGTTCAGAACAGAAAAAGGTCGTTATTAACCTGACGGTGGCCTTTAAAAAGTTCCCTGGCGGGAATTTCAAGCCCCAAGACAATGTGGAGCTTGAGACAGATTTTGCCTGCTATTACATGAAACAGACCGTCAATGGCGAAGATATTGTCGAAATTGACGTGCTCGAAAACATCTACAAAGCCGGTGGGGTCGATATGCTGGCGACTTACAGAAGTAACATAGGGGGATAATTGAAATATGGAGCCCGTAACTCAAGAAACCAATCCCAACCAGCTTGAAGTCACCCTTTCTGACGGTCGCACTGCGATTGTGCGCAAAGCCAAAGGGCGACAGCTCAGAAACGCCATGCGCATTTCTGACAATCCAAACGAATTCGGTATGATTCTGGCCGCTGATTCCACCACTATCAATGGAAAATCTTTGAACTACGAAGACGATTTTCTCGAAATGGACTTGGATGACTGTAACGCACTTATTCAGGCCTCAAACAAACTGCTGGGAAAGTAGTTCTACCCAGCGCTCAGCTTCTTGTTCATCTCTGCCATGTCACTGGAGCCAGTCCGTCTGAAATAGACTGCATGGATCTTGATGACCTGGCGTGGTGGTGTCAGGAGTCTGTCGCCTACTGGAATCACATCAATACCCCCAAGGAGGATTAACCCATGTCTGACATGCTTTTAGCCATGATGCTGACGCTCAAAGATATGGCTTCAGGCCCTCTTGGGCAAGCTCAGAGCAACGTCAAGAAATTCAGTCACGAACTCCTGGCGATTGGGGCCGCTTCGCGGGCGATGGGCCAGAAGATTCTTGGGGCAATGCAGGCTCCCATTCAAGCTTTCGCTGAAGCTGAAGACGCGGCAACTCAGCTTAGAGTCTCGATGATGGACTCTAAGGGCGTTTCTCAGGGCTTTGAAGCCGTCAATAAACTTGCGACAGATCTTGGTAATAAGTTGCCAGGCACAACCGCAGACTTTCAGGAAATGATGACTGCCCTGAATCAGCAGGGCGTCAAGGCTGACTCTATCCTTGGGGGTGTTGGTAAAGCTGCTGCCTATCTTGGCGTTCAGCTTAAAATGCCCTACCGTGAAGCCGCGATCTTTGCTGCTAAAACTGGAGAGGCTGCTGGGATTGCATCCAAAGACATGGAAAAGTTTATGGATACCATTCAGCGCACAGCAAATCTTGGCGTAACAACAGGAGAGATGGAGCTTGCTTTTGGGCGTAGTGCTGGCAAGCTGAAAGAAATTGGCGCTCAGGGTTTGGAATCAGCATCAGGGCTTAGCACTCTCTTTGCGATGCTTATCAAAACTGGTCTTTCTGGAGAAACTGTTGGTACTAACTTTGCAGCCCTTGCGGGCGGATTGCAACAGTACCAATACGGCATTGGAGACAAAGCAAAAGCGGCTCAAAAAAGTCTTAAAGCCTTGGGCATAGAGATGCGGTTCTTTGGCAAATCAGGCAAATTTCTTGGTGAGCGCAATATGATTTCTCAGCTCGAAAAGCTTAACAAACTAGCTCCAGATAAAAAAGCCTCCGTTCTGAATTCTTTGTTCGGAAGCGGGCAAGATGCTCAAATGGTATCCACTATTATTTCTGGCGGAATCAAAGCTTATAACGCCATGGAAAAAAAGAAGAAAGACCAAGCTGATCTCAATACCAAAGTAGAAGCTCAGCTCAAGACGCTTACCAACATTTGGGATTCTGCGACAGGCACTTTTACCAATATGCTTGCTACCCTTGGTGGTTCCATTGCTCCTGAGCTTAAAGCCATGGCAGATGGCTTTGGAAAGCTCTCTGAAAACCTTCAGAAATTCACCAAAGAACATCCACAAATTACAAAGATGGCTACAGCCTTTACCCTGCTCAGTGGGGCTGCTTTGGTTGTGGGTGGAACAGCAGCGATGGGTCTTGGTATGGCTCTGCCAGCCTTCGGACATGCTGCAACGGGCGCGAGCAAGATTGCCGCTGGAGCTGGTAAGCTCGCGAAGCATGGCAAAGATGCGGCATTGTCAATGAAAATTTGGAATGCTTCAGCAGGAGCAAACATTGTCGCTGCGGCCAATAAGCCAATCCCAATGCCAAAGTTTTCAGCAATATTCAAATCTGCTTTCAGCTCTGTGGGTAATGCAGCCAAGAGTTTTGGAAGTTCAATTGTTGGCGCTGTGGGTAAAGTTGGTCGGCTGTTTGCTGGGTTGCCAGGCGCACTACTAAAAATCCCCGGCGCTATTGGCGGAGCTTTTGGAAAAATCCCTGGTCTTTTGACCAAGATTCCTGCTCTGTTGAGAGGAGTTGCTCTTGGCATTCGCGCAGTCGGCATGGCTGCTCTGGCGAATCCTGCGGGGATTGCTATTGCTGCGCTGGCTGTTGGCGCAATATTGGTCTTTAAATACTGGAAACCGATCTCAGGTTTTTTCAAAGGGCTTTGGCATGGCCTGATGGTTGGGTTGAAACCACTGAAGCCTGCTTTTGATGGTGCCTTCAAAGCAGTTGCCCCGATTATTCAGCCTATTGTGGGTGCTTTGAAAGGCGTTTGGAACTGGTTGAAAAGCCTTTTGAGCCCAGTCAATGACACTGGTGGCGCGGCTGAAAAGATGGGGAAAAAATTCGGCTTGGCACTGGCTGAAATGATCAGCAAAGGACAAGAAATGCTGGCGCATTTTATGGCTCTGCCCGAAAAATTCTTATCGATTGGCGCAAATATGATGCACGGCCTGATAAATGGAATTAATTCAGCGGCAGGAGCGGTAATGAGCAGGCTCAAAGAGATTGGGAACAATATCAAGAGCACATTTACAGGCATCCTTGGAATCCATTCCCCGTCCCGTGTCTTTATGAACTATGGTCAAAATCTGGGTGCTGGCCTGGAGCTGGGCATGGTAGCCAAAGCAGCCAGTGTAGCGGGTGCTGCGGGTAAGCTGGCAAAGGCTGCAACTCCGAGTTTTCAGAAACTGTCTGGCCCATCTCTGGCTTTAGCTTCTGCCAGAGGGAACGCTGGCGGCGGGCATAATATCACCTTCGCGCCTGTGATTCAGCTCAGTGCTCTGCCAGGTGCAAGTTCTGAGCAGCAAATGCAGCAAGCGGTGCGCGATCTCTACCCCGAGTTCAAGCGATTTATGGATCGCTACACCCATGACAAAAAACGGAGCCATGCCTGATGACTGCGTTTGCGACTCTGGGCGATACTGAAATCGAAGTTCTGACTGGCCCTTCTGAATTGGGTGTAAAATATTCTGCCTCTTATGCCGATCTAGCTTTGATTGGCCGCAAGTCTGGGCTTCAGTTTACGGGCTTTTCCCCTGATGAAATCTCTTGGCGCGTGCTCCTGCATTCTAATTGGTGTGACCCTGCCTATGAGCTGCGCAAGCTCAAAGAACACATGGACAATCAGGACACCCTCTCTTTGGTGATGGGTACGGGTGAGTATCGCGGGGTCTTTGTTATCCCTGATTTGGATGTGGCTTTGCGGCATACCGATCCCAGCGGGAATATTATTGCCATGGAGCTAAATCTCGCTCTCAAAGAGTATACTGGCGACCCAGCAAAACCCAATCCCCCCGGCGTGATTGTAGATACCCTGCCGATTGAGGCAATCACCAATCCCACAGTCTTGCTCACTGAGCCGCCCGGTGGGTTCCTTGAAACCCTGGATACTGTGATGGGAACGATTGAAACCATTGGCGAAGCCTCTGCCCGTGTGAATGACATTGTGGCCAGCGCTCAGAATGGAGATATTTTGGGTGCGGTTGGTTTGGCCGGTGCCTATGCTCCTGAACTGGCTGAAATGGCTCAATTGCTACCCGTTGAAAATGTTCAGCAGTTCCAGGAGATGGCTGTCGTTGCTCAAGATGCCGGTGAAGTGGCCACGGGTTTAAGCCAGGCGCAAACTGAAATCACTACAGCAGCCTCTTTGCTGGAACAATCCACTGACCTGGGCGGATTGAGCGCTGCGGCTGGACACATGTCTTCAGCCGTTGGCCTGTCTGCCAATACTCAGCCTGCACTTGAAAGACTGCAGGCCTTTGGTGAAGTGGGCAGTCGCCTCGGAGGCCCGCCAAAATGAGCCAGCAATACCTTGAACACATTACCAAAGAGGGGGAACGCTGGGATAATATTGCCTGGCAGTATTACCGTGATATCAACCAGATCGGGCTTTTGATCGAAACCAATCCCCATGCCCCGATTGCGCCTGCCCTGCCCTCTGGCCTCAAGTTGTATATCCCCCTGATTGAGCAGGCCGCAGATATTGTAGGGCTTCCGCCGTGGAAGTGAAACAAGCCATCAAACCAGATTTTAAGCTTTTCTATGCGGGCAAGGATGTTACCCATGATCTGGCCCCATATATCACAGAGATTGTCTATACTGACCGGCTGACCGGGCAATCTGATGAATTGGATGTTTCACTGGTTGACCCAGATGGCCGCTGGATGGATGCCTGGTACCCGGAAAAGGGAGCTGAAATCAAGCTGGAATATGGCTATACCCACAAGCCCCTGATTAAGGCCGGGGCCTTTGAAGTGGATGAGATTGAAATCGAAGGCCCTCCCTCTACTGTTCGGATTCGTGCGCTCTCTGCGGGATTGAGTCGGCAGGCAAGAACGCGTCTTGGGAAAGCCTATGAAAAGACCACGCTCAAGGCCATTGTCGAAAAGGTAGCCAAACGCCTCAAGGCCAAGGTTAGCGGACAAATTGCAGATATTCAGATCCCCAAAGCGACCCAGTACGGTGAAACGGATTGGGCCTTTCTGGTGCGCCTGTGCCGGGAATATGGCTATGAGGTCAAGCTGACGGATAATAACCAGACGCTGGTCGTGGCCAAACTGAAAGACCTGGCTTCTCAAAAAGCCGTTCGTGTCATTACCCCGGCAGATCTGATCAGCTACCAATACCGGGACAAAATCACTGAAGTGCCTGCAAAAACAGAGGTGAAACACCAAAACCGCAGAAAGAAAAAGTTGGTCAAGGGCGAAGCCCAGAACAAACTGACACTGGATAAAACAGCCAGTGATACCCATAAGAAAATTCTGCCCGTGGATTCAAAAGGTCAGGCTCAAGCTGTGGCTGATGCCGAGCAAGAACGGCAAGAGATCGATAAAACCAGCTTTACGATTAACTTGTGGGGAGATGCTTCACTGGTAGCTGGGGCCAGAGTGACCGCCTCTAAGTTTGGCAAACTGAATGGAGAGTATATGATTGTCGAATCCAAACATACGATTTCGCGCAGTGGCTATAGCACTGAATCACAGATGAAGCGGGTTTCTGTATGAATGAAACCCTGAAAGAGTCTGCTGTCACCCTTCGCTATGGTCTGATTGAAGAATTTGACGAAGAGACCTACCAGGTCAAGGTCAGGCTTCCCGATCTCGATGATATGCTGACCCATTGGTTGCCTCTTCCTGTTTCTGTTTCTCAGGACGATAAGGCTCTGGACACTGTGGATATAGGGACACAGGTTGCTTTGCTCCTGGATACCAGGGGCGAAGAGGGGATTATCATCGGGGCGGTTTATTCTGAAGAAGACACCCCGCCGGTCAAGTCAAAAGACAAGTTTCATCGCAAGTTTAAAGATGGTACTGTGATTGAGTATGATCGCTCTGAGCACAAGCTCAAGGTGGATGCCCAGGGTGAAATCACCATCAAAGCCACTGGGCCGGTGACGGTCGAGGGCCAGAATGTGACCATCAAGGGCATATTGGTGACGATTGATGCCCCTTTGACAAAGGTGAATAATATTCTGATTCAGGGTAAACTGATTCTCCAGCCACAACCCTGACCCATTCCCCCGGTGTGAACTATGTCACCACGACGCTGCCTTGCTTTCAGCCCTATGCTAAGGGCATGAGCACACCCATTCCAACCCTGGCCGCGCCAGTCAATTACATGACCTTACCCTCTGAAACCGAATCCCCTAAGGTTTTCGGGGCTTTTCTCATGTCACTGACAGATCCCGCTACGCTCTTGATCCTCGATCCTGAGGGTTTGTTTATGACAAACGCCCCTTATTCAACGGCCCCCACGCCTGGGCATTGGTTTTGGCCATGAGTACGCTGCACTGGCAACCCAGCTTAGAGGGCGAGGGAATTGTCGAAGGGGTTGAAGATGTGCGTCAGTGCATCCGCATTATTCTTGAAACCCCTCTGGGCTCTGACCCTCTGCGCCCAGATTTTGGTAGCAATCTTCGCAATTATGTTGATCATCCTATCGACCGCGCCCGTCCTCATGTGGTGCGTGAAACCGTTGAGGCCATTCGCAAATGGGAGCCACGCTGCACTGTTAAGCGTGTTCTGGTCAGAATTACAGATTTCTCTGGCCTTCTGATTCAAGTTTATTTCAAACTGGCCAATGGTGTAGAGCAAAGCGTGGAGGTTTATCCCTATGCGTCCATCCTGTGAGGATTGCGGCATGGCCTTTGCGGATTGCCTAAACTGCTGTTGCTGCTCTTGGTGTGGCTGCGCCTGCGAAACAGAACCTGAAGAAGATGAGCAGGATTGTGGTCTGGAGAGTGCTGCATGAGTCTACCCCAAGTCATTCATGAAAACCCCACTCAGGTGCTCGATGAACTGAAAGCCGCTTATGAGGCCAGCACAGAGAAAACCCTGTATCCCGCCCAGATTGAACAGCTCATAATTAATTTGATCGCCTACCGTGAAACTTTGCTCAGAACCAGCATCAACGATGCAGCCCGTCAGAATCTGGCCCGCTATGCCAGGTCTCCCATGCTGGAATACCTTGGGGAACTGGTCAATACCTACCGTTTACCTGCCCAGTTTGCCAAAACCACGCTTGAATTTTCGCTTTCACTGCCCTTGGTGAATCCTACCTTAATCCCAAAGGGTACACGCATTCAAGCTGCAAATGGCGCAATCTTTGCCTCTGTGGCCGATGCATGGATTCTGGCTGGTCAAACTTCGGTGCAGGTCAAAGCCCAGGCAGATACCGCAGGCCCTGAGTTTAATGGGTTCCTTCCAGGTACGATTAAAGAGCCTTTTGATACCCTTCAAACGGGCCTTACAGTCACCAATCTGACCACTTCCAGTGGTGGGGCTTTGATAGAGGATATTGAGCGTTTTCGGGTTCGCGTGCTCTTGGCTATGAACCAACCCTCTGCGGGCTCAAGCAATGCCTATCGCTATATCGCCCTAACTGCTGACAGCCATGTGGTGGATGTCAGTGTGCAAATCGTTGCACCTGGCTGGGTTCGCCTGGCTGTTTTGACGGATGGAGACAGCGCTGAAATCGTTGCCAATGTCGATCAGGCTGTGCGGGCTGATGATTCCCGCCCACTGACTGACCGTGTAGATGTTGTCGCTGCTGAAGCAATTGCGGCTCCGATTCTGGTGACGATCACCCCCCGCAAAGGGGCTCTGGTGGCAACTCTGCTTCAATCTGCTCAGGCCGTGCTCGAAGCGCACAGAGACAAGCTGAAAAACACATTGGGCTATGACCTTGTAGCGTCTGAATTGAGTGCCAAGATTCAAGATTCAGGAGCCATCAAAAGGGTCGGTTTGATTGGGGCCGATGTCCCGATTGAACCGCATCAGTATGCGGTCATGAGCTGGCCTGAGCCTGCTTTCCTGGAGGCCGAACTTGACTGACATCACCCCTGTTCTGGAAAAATCTTCACGCTGGCTGCCCGTTGCAAAGCTGACAGATCGTTTTTTCAATTTGCCAAGCTGGAAAGCCACGGTCTGGCATGTCGATTCCACTGAAAGCGCTATTTTGCCCTATCTCGCCGAAATGCTGGGCATTACAGAAACTGCGGCTTGGCAGTCTGCACAATCCGATCAGGAGCGGAAAGCTTTGATTCAATCGGCTCATACCCGCTTCAGAACACGGGGTACCCCTGCGGGCTTGATTCGCGAAGCTGCTGAAGCTGGGGGTCAGGTTCGTCGAATCATCGCTCCCCCGAATAAAACCTTTCTTTCCGCTGCGGCGAGTGTCGCAGAGCGCAATGCCTGGCTGAATTTGCACCCTGAGCTAAGAATTTATACCCGCCGCCTGCCGGGAACCAAACAGGTGGCTATGCTGGGCTCTGAGTTTCTGGGCGGCAAGTGTTACCCAGCCCGGTCTGAAGCCCTGGTACGCTCACGCCTGCGGGTTACGCTGGTTAAAAATGGGCTTCAGACCGAGCTTGAAAGCCCAGACTGGCAAATTGCCAGCGCTGAAAAGCAGGCTATTACTGAGGTAATCATTCCTTCCAAAGCGGGTCATGCCTCATTTTTGGGGCGGCCTTTGCGCTTTGTTGCGGCCACTGATGCCAGCAATCGTCGGATTGTTTTGCAAGATGTCGCACTTTATCAAGAAAGGACTTCAACGCTTGGAATTCGCACTCTTAAGCCTGCTTTGGAACCTATTCATGCGGATGGGGAAATGGTTTCTGAGATTCGCCCTGCCAATCCAGGCGCAAGCTATCTGGGTAAGTTTCCCCGCTGTCTGGTCAACCTGGAAGCGGTTCTGGCCCAATACCGTAGAATCAAACTCTTTGATCCGAGCGCCCCCGTTACCCGAGCTAAAGCAGCATCTCATCTGGGGTATTCCCGGCTGACCATGCCCCCGCATTGCGCCCAGGTTGAAGTCGCTTTCTTTGGGAAACGCTCCCCAAGAATCGGGAGATTTATGGGGCAGCCTGTTGCCGCTGGCGACCGCGCCCCTTTGCAAAGATTGCTGGCCAATATGCGTCTGGCGGCCCGAGCTTCAGACAGCATAGCCATTGATACCAAGACCTTCCGCCCCGTTCGATCTGGCCATATTCTGGCCGGTTCGGTTCTGGCTGGCGGTGTTACCAACCATTAAAACAGGAGCCCATCATGGAAAAACAAGTCATTTATCGCGACCGACAGGAGCTTCAAGCAGCCGATCTGCTCAATACTCAGACCTGGCTAGATGAAGGTCAACAGCATCTATTGATGGATGCTGTAACCTCAGAGCGTCAGTTTATCGGGCTGACAACGACGGCCCGCACTGCCACTGAGCTGGATATTGCTCAGGGCCGCTTATACGATGGAACCACAGGCAAAGTTTATTTCCTTGCCGCCACTCAAACGGTCAGCGTTTTCTCAATGCTGCCGCTGCAAGATCAGAAATGGCTGGCGGTTTCAGTGTATGGACAGGAAGAAGATACAGATATCCAACCCCGTGACTTTCTGATTGACTTGCAAACTGGGCAAACCCAACCCGAAGCCGTTGCGATGCAAAAGCGCCGTGTGGTGATCTCGCACATTGCCCAAGGTCTTGAGTCTCCTACTCCTGAAAAACCTTCGCCCCCAACAGGTTACACCTTGATTGCCCATGTTCGCCTCTCACCTTCTGGGATTCAGGAAGTCATTCTGGCTTCGACTTTTAATCTTCCCAATCTTCAAGATCTGTCTACCCGTATGAAAACAGCAGAGGGCTGGATTACCAGCGCAGAGCCCCGCATTGCGCATATTATCAGTGATATTGCTGGGCTGGGTGAGGCTGTTGCTGCCCGTGCGACGATTCAGCAAGCGCTTCAGTTGGCAATGGATATGGCCAGAGTCAAAGAACGCCTGGAAATTCCTGATGCCTACGTGTTTTACGGGGCAGACCATTTCTTGAACGAAGACGAATCAGATACTGGGGCTGTGGGGTATAGTGCCCGACTGCAAGAGGGTGTTCGTCCTGTCATTGCGGCTCAGGATACGGTTTCATTCTCGCTTCTGAACCCGGTTGACCCAGCCGCAAAACTCAGCACAGATAACTTCTTGCTCCCTGCCTATAACGAAATCACCCGCCTGCGCATGGAAACCCAAGTTGGTGAACTGACCATTAATCAGTACCAGTACCAAACCACAAGCATGATTCAGCGAACCATGAGCCGTGAGCGGATTCAGTATGGTGAAACCCGCACACTTTGCACGAATAGCGGATTTTGGCGCAGTGGAATCTATGACCCCATGACCGGCATCTACCGCATCAATGGAGAAACCTGGACAGTCGATCCCGCTTACCGTCAGAACATGATTCTGCAAGTAGGTCAGGTGCGTGCAACTCAATTCTGGTATACCACTTATGCTGAAACCTATTGGGATGCAATTACCAGTACGCATACAGTTCAGGGCTCAATCCTGGCTCAAACCGTGCTGATGGCGCAAACAGGCTGGATGACCAGCATTGATGTTTATTTCACCAGTGTGGATACTGCCGGTGGATTGACCCTGATTCTGACGGATGCCAGCCAGGGCCAGCCTGATCTGAATCATGGCATTGCAAAGCTCGATCTGGCTGCCAATGCACTCTCTGCGGGCTGGACGCGAATCACCTTTCCGCGCCCAGTTTTTGTTGAGTCTGGCCGCCGCTACGCCATTGTTCTGGTTTCAGGCGCACAGCATCGCGTGGGCTTTACTCAAGGCACCGATTATACCCAGGGCGTGCTGATGTATGCTCAGGATGGAGCCTATTTTAATGAGGCTGCTGACCGTGATTTGATGCTGCGCTTGCAGTTTGCCCAGTTTACGACTCCCAGATCAGTGATTCAAATGCAACCCCTCCAGCTGGCTGGTGGTATCGGTGATTTGGATCTGCTCTATGAAGGAGTTACACCTGATGGTACCCAGATTTTCTGGGAATACCAAGTGGGTGGAATCTGGTACCCAATCAAAGCAGGAACTGCTGAAAATATTGCGACATTGCCCGCGCTTTTGCCTGTCAGGGCGGTCTTTGTGGGTACCACGGACTTGATGCCAGGTCTGCAATTATCTACTTCTCAGGTGATTGTCTCCCGGATCGGCACAAGCTTTACCCATTATTCAACAGCCCGTGCTCTTGGCTCTCCCAGTAGCCATGTGATTGTGCGTCTTTTGCTCGAAGACTTCGATCCGCTGGTTCATACTGCGGGTTGTCAGTTGGTTATTGGTGGAACGCCTGTCGCAGCAACGAGTTCCCGTGATGAAATTGTAGATACCCGCTCTCGCTGGCGCGAGTACGATTTTACGCTGGGTGCTCCGACCTCTGCCTACAGTATTGAAATAACCGGTTCAACCACAAGCTGGCGTCAATCCTGGCATGTAGCCGAACGCTATGACCTGGCTCTGTAAGGGTTAAACGCATGGCAACGCAATACCCTCGCTACCAGATGAAGGATACCCAGACCCGCTTGGGCCAGGAGTACTTCAATCCGATCTGGCTAGACCTGGACAGCCGCTTGGATAAGCTCGAACAGCTCAAATTGGACTGGAACACAGCTATTTCAGAGATTCAGCAGTTTGGCTTAGATCGCATCGACGCGACTGTTGTGCCTGTATTGGCGGCTGCTCAGGTTGAACTGGCAGCCGCTCAAGCCCAAGTGATTGAGCTTCAGCAGATGATTGCAGCCGCAGATATTCAAGGCCAGATTGATGCAGCTTTGGCCGAAATAACAGCTTTGGCCCTTGCGGGTCTGTAAGGAGAAAATATGGGGTTTCCAGAATTTCGCAATGGTTTTTTAACAGAAATTGAAGGGCGTATAAGCTCATTCACGCCATCTACAGCCACAGACAATGAACTTTTGGTAAAAGGTGCTTTGTTCAAAATGGCTGCTTCAGTGGCTGAAATTGACATGCTGAATCCTTCTTCTCTGCGTCTGCTTGAGACGCTTACAAGCGCTCAACTGAATACCTGGCTGGGGGATTTGAGCAATAAAGAGGCCTTTGATCGTCTTTTGTCGGACACGAACGCTTTCCGCTCTCTGCTCTACAGCTCAACACCCTATAACACAGTGTTGGGAAGTTCTTCTGCAATGGCTATTTTAGCCGCCAATCCAACCGCGATAACCACTGTCTTAGGTGAGGCAACTGCATTTAGTGCCCTGATCTCAAATAGTTCAGCTTTTGCGGCAATGATAGCCAGTACAGCAGCCCTGAATGCGATGGTTGCGAGTGCCACGGCCATGACTGCAATAACCGCTAACTCAACAGCTTTTGCAGCAATGATTGCCAGTACAGCAGCTCTGAATGCGATGGTTGCGAGTGCCACGGCTATGACTGCAATAACCGCTAACTCAACAGCTTTTGCAGCAATGATTGCCAGTACAGCAGCCCTGAATGCGATGGTTGCGAGTGCCACGGCTATGACTGCAATAACCGCTAACTCAACAGCTTTTGCAGCAATGATTGCCAGTACAGCAGCTCTGAATGCGATGGTTGCGAGTGCCACGGCCATGGCGGCAGTAGCCGCTAATTCAACAGCAATGACTACAGTGGCGGCAAGTAGTGCCGCTCTCACTGCAATTAAGGGCTCAGCAACTGCTATTTCAGCAATCAATGGTTCCACGACAGCGAAAAATGCACTGTATTCATCGCCATTAAAAACAGTCGTAACCAAGACAAATGGTGACGTATGGAATTTTGCAGTCTCATTCCATGCCGGTTCAGGCTTGTTTGTTCGTTTTTATGATTCATCGAATGTTTCTAATATGTCTCTTTATCTGGATGGCGGGGCTGCAATTAGTGTCGGATACGACAATTTTACGATTGCTTCATACAATACTTCTTTGGTTGGAGACTGGTACAAAGATCAAACGAAAATGACTTATATCGCATGTTAGGAGTGAGATGATGCCGAAGCTTATTTTTGATGAATCGGGCAAATTGATTGCCAGCGCAACTGGCGAAACCTCTCATATTGAGGGGAATGTGGTTGAAGTAGAAGAACTGCCGAAGGATCTATCTGATCTAAAGTTAGCTGCTGATGGCTCCGTTGTGAAAGACTTTGAAGGTGCTTTAAAGCGCATTCAAACAGAGCGCAAAGCCCGCATAAAGCACGAAGCGGCCAAGATGATTTCTGATCTGGATTGGCGTGTTACCCGCGCCCATGAGCGGGCTGAATTGGGGGTAATGGGTGAAGAGCCAGAGCTTGTCTTACGTGAGCGTGAAGCCATCCGAAGGGCTTCAAATAGAGCTGAAAAAGAAGTTGACAAAATGGTCGAAACATCAGCTATTCAGCTCTATACCTGGGAAGTGACTAAATCTGACTACCCGCCGAAAAAACCATGAGTTTCGATCCCTTTCTTGAATGGTTTGTTCTGCCCTTTCTGCGTGAAAAGGCAAAGAAGTCGGTTTCTCTGGCTGTGTACTACCCGAAAGCGCCAATGCCACTCCTTGGTTCTGCTGGGCAGGATGGTCTTTTACATCCCAGTACCATTGAAGCCATTAACAACCAACTATCAAAGCTCCCGTACCGTGCAGATCCACTTTTATTTGATTATTACACGCATCCAGGCGTTACTCAGAAATGCCTGGATACAGGCAATTGGGGTGATTGGAGTTGTGACTGCGATGACTTTGCTGTTTATGCCTATGCACTGTTTAGACTCACAGGAGCAAAGCCAGGGCAAGGGTTTTGGATTTGGAATTTAATCATTGACCCTACTCAGCAGCTTTGGAATGCTTGGGCCAATCATGTCATTTTAGGATTTAGGCAATGGGATCAGGGAAGATTTAAGACTGGCGTGTTGGACACGAACAGTGCAGAAGAGAAAAAAGTGATCTGGTTTGACCTTCCGCCAGAACAGGCAGAGACTGCTGTCTTAAAATATTTTGGCGAGAAGTACAAAGTGCAATATTACCGGGCGATTCGGGTTGATTACCCCTTCTGAAAAGGCCATTTTGAATCATCTGATCTGAGACTGTCCCAGATTAGCTGCAAAACTGTCCCAGATTAG